>NC_015679.1 GCF_000022605.2 Blattabacterium sp. (Blattella germanica) str. Bge
TTAACAAACAAAATATTGTTTTAATAAATAAAAAAGCAGAAATTACTATATGTAAACAAATGTTGTAATAATTGTTCTTTCTAAAAAAAAAAACATGAAAATAAGAGAAAATTTCATACAAATATCTAAAGAATTTTAATACTCAAGAATGGAATAAAAAAAGAACATTTAGCGATGGAGAAGCTCTTCTTTATTTAATTTTAAAAAAAGAAATAAAAATTTCTGCCAAAAATTTGGGAGATGTTTTCGGATGGAGTAAAGCTAAAGTGATATTATTTATTCATAAACTTATTGCAAAAGGATATATTAAAAGAAGAATAGAAGAAAAAGTAAGTGTATTAACTGTTATTAAATTTTTGAAAAACACTCATCAAATAAATAATAATAATAAAAATTACACAAATTTTATAAACAAATAAAAAAAACCACAAAAATTTCTGAAAAAAAAGAATTTCTTTTCTTTCAGAAAAATCAGACATAATTCATATTTTTCTCTCTAATATTTTTATAATTTCTCTTACTTCAGGATTCTTTTGAAGAAAACTTTCTAAATCTTCAGAAGAATCAGAATCAGTATCAGAAGTAGATGACGCAACAGTTGTTTCTTTATCATTACTTTTACTCGTTGTTTTATCTTTATCAGTATCAGATTTATCAATTATTCCTATTCCAGTTAATCGATTATCATCATAACATGATGAAAAAAATATCATAGACAAGATGAATATGAAAAGAAATGATTTTTTCATTACTCTACGTTTTTTTTTGAATATAAGTTTTTTTTATATTACAATAAATATTTTACCAATGTGTGTTTTCATAAAAATATGCAACATATCAGAAAATCCTTTGCCTAATTACGCAACAGATGGATCATCTGGAATGGATTTACAAGCTTTTTTAAAAAAAAGTATTTCTATTCATCCTATGGAAAGAAAAATTATCAGAACAGGTTTATTTATTGAAATCCCCATAGGATACGAAGGACAAATCCGTCCTAGAAGTGGTTTAGCTTTTCATCACGGAATTACTGTATTCAATAACCCAGGAACTATAGACTCCGATTATAGAGGAGAGATAAAAGTATTATTGCTAAATTTATCTAACTCTTCTTTTGTTGTAGAAAACGGAAATAAAATCGCTCAAATTATATTCATTAAATACAACAAAATTAAATGGATAAAAAACTTTAAATAAATTTTTCTTCTTTTTCTTTGATTAAAAGAAAAATACAATAATTTAATACATCTATATAATTATCCTGAATTTTATCATGAGAATTTGTTATTTTTAGTAAATTTTTTTCTATATTTTGTATTCTAAAAATCTTTTGTAAGATTATGTCTTTAATTGAGGAATATTCCATGGTAATCCAAGCATTTCCATAATCTGAATTTTTTTTTTCCATAACAAATTTTGCTTTTTTTATGCACATGTCATACCCATAGTAAATTTCTTCTAGTTTTTCTTTTTTATGCATTTTATGCAAAATTATAGCAATAACAGATAAATTCACTATATCAACCCATTTATTTTGATTAACTTTCATTAGAATAATATCATTTATGTTATTAATTTCTTTACAAAGAAGAACAAATTTTTGTTTAAAAGAATCCTTGCATTTTTTTAACATAATATTATACTTCTGAAAGGTAGTATTGTTATTCATCAATTTTTTAAATATTGATCTATATGAATTTTGGCTTCTTCAAAAGAAGAACAAATATTTACATTCCAATTATAAGAATTAAGTATATTTATTATTTCCATCTGATTTTTTGTTAGTTTATTTGGTTTTATTTTAAATTCTAAAGCCATCCCTGTTTTTCCTTTTTTAGGTATAGGAAACAATAAATCGGGAATTCCCGGTCTCAATCTCATAACTTTAATAAGAAATCTTTCATAAGGAGTTCTTCTTGCCTCATTATGAGGATGAAAATAAAACACATTAGGATATTTATGATCTAAATAATCACAAACTGTACTATGCAACAATTGTTCTTTTCCCAAAAAATTTTTATACGAATTTATCAATATTTCCAAAATTTAAAAAAACTTACAGACTTATTCTTATTTTATATATTAAGATTCACAAGAAACACAACCAGAATCTCCTAAATTTTCTTTTTTATTCTTTAAAAGAATTTTCAATATTTTTTTTTCTGAATTAGAATCAGTATCTGAAGAAAAAAGATCTTCATTCCAATCTTCATTTGGTTTACTATATCCAGTTTCACGATTATCAAAAAAATCAGTTTGTTGTTCTCCAGATATAGTTATATAAAACCAATCCATATTAGATAACATATTACTATTTATATGATAAGATTTATTCAAACCTAACTCTCTCAACTTTAAATTAGCTCTATCTTTCATAAAATTTTTTAAATCTTCTTTTTTAATAGTAGGAAGATCCCCATTTCCAAAAATTTGATCAATAAAAACAAATTCATTTTTTAATGCCAAATCAACTCCTTGATAAACCGATTCTTCCACAGACTTTTTTAATCCTTTATTTTCATCACAAAAAGTACGGAATATCTTACATCCAGCTTCTGAATGTAAAGACTCATCTCTAACAGAAAAAATAATTTGTTGTCCTATTCCTTTCAAACGATTAGATTTTCTAAAAGATAACAATACAGCGAAAGAAGAAAATAACTGTATTCCTTCTGCAGCAGCAGAAAATAAAGCAATGCTCCTAGCTATTTCCTCTCTATTGTATTGTTCATGTGAACTTTTTCTTATATCCATTAAAGCTTTCAATTTATTCATTGTTGCTTTATCTTCTAAAAAAGCATGAAAATCATCTAAACCTAAAATATCATTTAAGTAAGAATAAGCAACCGCATGAATCGTTTCAAAAGAACCAAATGTTTGACCCATCATCTTTATTTCAGGAATAGGGAACCAATTAGGAATCATTTCAGACCAATAACTTCCTACTTCAGTTTCTGTTTGAGTGAAACCTTTTAAAATATCGCCAATAACATTTTTCTCTTGAGAAGAAAGATTCTTATTCCAATCATGAATATCTGATTGCATATTTATTTCTGTATGCAACCAATGTGCATTTTGTTGTTTAAACCAATAATCGTAAGCCCATTGATATTCAAAAGGTTTAAAATTCAAACGGTCTTTTGTAATCCCCATTTTTTTATTCACTTTTATTCCGTAAATGTACTAAAATAAAAATTAAAAAAACAAAACACGAAACCCGTCACGCAAGCGTGTGCCTACGCGCGCACCCATCACGCAAGCGTGTGCCTACGCGCGCACCCGTCACGCAAGCGTGTGCCTACGCGCGCACCCATCACGCAAGCGTGTGCCTACGCGCGCACCCATCACGCAAGCGTGTGCCTACGCGCGCACCCGTCACGCAAGCGTGTGCCTACGCGCGCACCCATCACGCAAGCGTGTGCCTACGCGCGCACCCATCACGCAAGCGTGTGCCTACGCGCGCACCCGTCACGCAAGCGTGTGCCTACGCGCGCACCCATCACGCAAGCGTGTGCCTACGCGCGCACCCATCACGCAAGCGTGTGCCTACGCGCGCACCCGTCACGCAAGCGTGTGCCTACGCGCGCACCCATCACGCAAGCGTGTGCCTACGCGCGCAGCCATCACGCAAGCGTGTGCCTACGCGCGCACCCATCACGCAAGCGTGCGCCCGGGCGGGCGGGCGTCACGCGTAATGACGTAATATTAACATTATAATAACACTAATATTACTTTATACACATGTATAAATAAAATATTATTATAATTTATATATATATATATGCCTTTTTTTCAGAAAAAATTTTTCTTCCTAAAATTTTATAAAATCTACATAAAAATCCCCCCCCCCTCAACCCCCCCCCCAATGAACTACAATTAAAATTCAAATAAAAACTTCTCAAAAAAAAAACAAACTTGACTACAAGGTGTATATAGGGTTTAAAAAGCCATTATATGAGTTTCTTTTATAAGAAAACTATTTCCTAATAGGAAACCATAAGTTTAAATTTTAACTGTCTTAAAAAGGCTTAAAATTGATTAAAAAGGCTTAAAATTGAAATTTAGGGGAGTTTAAAACAATATAT